>NZ_CP133593.1 GCF_031312595.1 Methanolobus sediminis
TTAATTATGTCCAGATCGCATGAAAGCTATTAATCAGACTCACGGAAATTGTAAAGACTCGGTTTTTGTAGGTGCAGCTGATAGTTTGTCCTATGCTCCTAATACCGAAGGATTATCCTACGTATCGGTTAAGGGTGATATCGGGCAGAGTACCCTAGATAATGCCTTTGATGATGGTTTGGTATTTGATCCTAAACGAACTCGTCTAAATCGTGGTAATTTTGCGGTTCCTGGAAAGGGTCAAACACCTGATTATTGCCATATGCCATATATTGCAGGACTCAAGGGAGATGGATCAGGAGCAAAAGAGATCTATGTGTCTTGCAAGCTTGCCAGGTGTCCGGACTGTTATAGGCTATGGGTTGATAATGAAGTTTATCAGAATGCTGTTTTGTTAGAGGCTTATAGTCTTGTTTCTGGAAGTCGACCTTTTAGAGCTGTGGGTTCTATACCTGCTGATATGGAGATCACGCTAAAAGACTTGCGTAATAAGCGTAGATCAATGAAGGATAGACTTAAACGTCAGGGTATAACTGCTATATTCAGCCTGGATCATCCATTTAGAATAAAGAACTCTGTAAAGGGTGCTATAAAGGACATACTTGCCATTAGACGAGCTGATAATTCAGAGGTTGCTAGTGGTGCCTTGTGGGAATTTCTCTTAAATGAGGCTAATCTGGAGGCCATTAATGAGCAATTAGGAACAGAGTTTCCTTCATGGCGTCATTGTGTGGACTTGTCACCACATACTCATTTTTTGTTATTCGATGATTGTGGTGGATATCAGAAGATAACCGGAGATAAGGACATATTCATTAAGAAATTGACTAAGCCTAATGTTCTTTTAGAGTCCGTTAAAGACGTTGTTAAGCATATGAAGTACTTGTTTACTCACTGTGAGATATTGGTAAATGCTGGTAAATGCAGGTCTAAACCTTCAGGTGTTTCCGGAGGTCTGTATAATTTCAATCCTTCTGAGTATCTCACTGATGACGAGCTGCAAAGGGTTAAAGAGTCAGTTTTAGAGGTCTTGAATGAGAATAGGACTAAACCATTAATTGAGCTTAAAGATGGTACTCTTGGCTATTCTGGTGAGCCTGATGAGGACAATTTGATAGATGATGGATACTTGCCTTTATCGGAGTTTGTGCCATATTCAGCTATTGAAGCGGAGGCTATTGACGCTTGGATTGCTCATGTTCCTAATGAGGATAATAAAATCTATTGTGAATATTTGATAAATCGTTATCGTGCGATATTGTCGGATGATACCATACCGCAAAAAATGCGGAGGTTGTTCACTCGTGATCTTATGAAGCCTCCGGATAGTTTTGTTATTGAAAGATGTACAAATATAGCGGAGGCTATGCAAAAATGAGTCGTGAATACTGCTCTTTATGCTGTACTGCAAGGCAAAGAAACATCGTTAATTATAACGGTGCATATGTGTGTCTTGAGTGTATGTTTTTCAATAGTGGGTTAGCTGTTAAAGTTCCAGGTCGTTATTATAGCAAAGTGAGTACTGAAATAAAAATGGCAGTAACAGCAGTTAGAAAAGAATTACCGGACTATTGTGTACTTGATGATAACGGTTTTTACTTTGTAAGTGACTTGGATTATCAATATTTTAAGGGTATGCTTGTTGAATTGTTTAAAAAAGCCTGTAACAGACCTATCCTTTAAAGGGGTGTGGGGATATCCCCACATAGTATATACTTGACTTATTAAGAATAATTTGGAAAAAAGAACGGGTGACTTATTTTTCTGTGTCTTTTCTGATTAGTTCCCGTATATATGCTGATCTTGCGATTAATCCTCTTTTCTTGTCGAGTTCGTCTAACAGCTCTTTTTCCAGTGATACCTGTATCTTTTCCATATTGCGTGATTGTATGTTATCATATATAACATAACAACACAAGACATAGTTATATATAATATCACGTCTTATCATGTCTTGTTGGCGCAGGTTGTCTATCATCGGACAATGAAAAAAACAGGTGAAAGGCTTGGGATTAATAGAAAAATTTGAGCATGATTTGTCATTAAGACGTAGATCAGAGCGAACTGTTCGTAGCTATTCTTGTAATGTAAGGGAATTTTTAAAGCATAATCCCGAGCCTGAAAACGTTTCTTATGATGATTTGGAGTTGTATTTGTATCATCTTCAAAAAAGGAATTTGAAAATAAGTACTTTGAAGTCTAATTTCTCAGCAATATCTTCTTTTTATGAGTTCTTGATTTACAAAAAAATAACAGATAATAATCCTGTTCTTCATTTTAGAAAGCGATATCTGGATACTTCAAATGATAGTAATCGTAGGCAAATATTGACAGTTTCTAATGTGCGTGATTTGATTAATTCAATTGATTTTATCAGGGAACTTGCAATTGCTATGTTATTTGCTAAAACAGGTATCAGAAGAACTGAACTTTTGGAGTTAAAACCTGGGGATATTGATTTTATAAAAGATGTTATTATTATTGCCAGGAAGAAAAGAGCAAAGAACTTGATCAGGTTCATTGATGACGAATTGCATATTGTTCTTTTGCAGTATTTTGTTTGGAGGGATGCCAGGCAAAGAATAGGCAAATGCAAAACAGATTATTTATTTATTTCGGATGCAGGCGGGCGTATTCATAAAGATTATATCAATGAGTTCTTGCAAATGTATGCTATGCCTTTAGGCTTGCATGATCCTAACGGTTCCCTGGAATCACAACTTACCAGTCATTGCTTCCGTGGGTTTCTTGTTACTCATCTTAGACGTGCAGGTATGAAAAAAGAGCATATACAGACATTATTAGGACATTCCACTAAGAATGAGGTGTGGAGTGGCTTTTATCTTTCTATTGACATGGAATTGGTAAAAGATGATTATTTTAGGTGTGTTCCGGTGCTAATCGATTATTAATGTGTTATTGTTTTCGATAACAGGCAGTCTGTTTATGTGGATATTGTTTTATACCATGGATGTGTTTATTATATTGGGTATGTGCTAACCTTCATACTCTCCCGGGATACAAGACGATCTGGACAATTGTCACTATTTTCCCGGGGTTTACTGTTATTTTTCTTCTGATATCTTATGTCTTAGACTTGCCTGCAGGTCTGGACAGTTCGGTCGGTAATTATCTTTCTTTGCCGTGCCGATGCTATTTTGTTTATATGTCGTGGGGATGTATGTGTTTTTAGTGATATTCTATGGCTAGTAGTAACGCATCGGGTAAAATAGTAAACATGAGTATTGCAGGGTTCATTTTCGCGTCAGTGGGAGCCTCTGCACTTGTACAGATTGCAAACGTGAACACGAGTGGTATGGATGCAAGCACGGTGATCCTTGTAGGAGTCATCACTATTGCGTTTGTACTGGGAATCATCATCCTTTTCCTCAGGGAGGCAGGAATCAAGGTCAATTAATGCAAAACATCACCGTGGCACCCATAAATATTCGTTGTGACATCTAGTGGGTGCCATTCCTTAAGGTTTATAAATCATTGTTGCATTC